>NZ_JBYTEM010000003.1:0-4970 GCF_058789735.1 Rhodanobacter sp. FW106-PBR-R2A-1-15
CGCGGCGAGCCCGAGGGCTTGAGTGAAGAGCGTTTCCATCGCGCCAGCCTGCCTGCTGTAGGGTGCCTACCGCAAGACCGGCTGCGTGTCACCCACAGCAAACGCGAGAGAGCCGCTCAAGTTCTACTACGACGGCCAGTGGAAGCCGCAGTACCAGCGCTGGGTCGACATGCAGGCCGGGCTCTACGGCGGCAGCGGCGCGGAGATCGTCGCGTGGAACCAGGCGCGGACCTCGGACATGATCTTCACCCAGCCGGTGGTGCACGAGTTTCCGCGCATTCGCGTGCCGACCGTGCCGATTGTCGGCGACAAGGACCGCACCGCGCCCGGCGCCAATCGCGCGCCGCCGGAACTGGCCGCGACGCTCGGCCGCTACGATCTGCTCGGCAGGCAGGCGGCCAAGGCGATTCCCGACGCCTGCCTGATGGCCTTCCCGTAACTGGGCCACGCAGCCCAGATGGAGGCGCCGGAGCGATTCCACGCTGCGTTGCTGTTGGCGCTGCGGGCGGGTGACTGAGTGCTTGCCCCCGCCCCACCCGGCTCAAGCCGGCTTGCCTGGCTGGTCCGGCGCATCGGGATGCGGATCCATCGCGCCCGGTGTGGTGTGCACCAAAGGCACGAAGTTGTCGTCCGGGGTCACCTCGCGTTTGCGGCGCATGAAGCGGTACAGCGCATAGCCGGCCAGCAGGCCGTCGAGGATCGCGAACCAGGCGAACAGGAACGCCGGCTGCGTCAGGCTCATCAGTGTGCCCGCCAGCAGTGGCCCCACCGCTGAACCGATGCCGTTGACCAACAGCACCGTGCTCGACCCCGAGAGCAGATCGTCGCGGCGCAGGTAGTCGACCAGGTGTGCTACCGCGATCGGGTACAGTGCGAAGCTCATGCCGGCGAAGGCGAACACCAGCAGCATGGCGACCGTCTGTCCGGCCGTCGGCAATGCCAGGTTAACCAGCGCCACCAGTGCCGCGGTGGCGCTGATCAGCGCCAGCGCGAGCCGCCGGTCGATGCGGTCGGACAGGTGCCCCAGCGGCAATTGCAGCGCCACGCCGCCGGCGATGGCCACGCTCATGTAGGTGCCGACTGCGGCGGTGCCCAGGCCGCGGGCGGCCGCGTACAGCGGCAGCAGGCCCCAGAACGCACCCAGCGCCATGCCCGATATCAATGCGCTGACCAGCGCGGTAGGCACCAGCCGGAACATGTGGCCCACCTGGACCCGCGGCGCCGCGCGCAGGGACGGCTGCGGCTGCAGGGTCACGACCACCGGCAGGCTGGCGAGGCAGAACAGGATCGCCACCACGCAGAACAACACGAAGCCCTCGCCGCGGATGCGCAGGAACTGTTGTGCCGCTGCGCTGGCACCCAGGTTCAGCATCATGTAGACGGCGAATACCGTGCTGCGGTGCCTCGGCTCGGCGGCGGTGTTCAGCCAGCTCTCGATGATCGCGTACAGACCGACCAGCAGCAGCCCCTGCAGAACCCGCAGCACCAGCCAGGCCCCGTACGCCGGGGTCAGTGCCTGCAGCAGCGCGGTCACCGCCACCAGCGAGGTACAGAAGGCGAAGCTGCGGATATGGCCGAAGCGGTGCGTGAGCTTCGGCACCGTGTAGGTACCGACCAGGAAGCCGGTGTAGTAGGCCGAGGTCAGGATTCCGATCATCGCGACGGAGAAGCCCAGCGCCTCGCCCTGCAACGCGATATGCGTATGCAGCAGGCCGACTCCCATCAACAGGAACACGGTGCTCGACAACAACGGTGCGGTGGTGCGGATGCTGCTCAACATGCGAAGGGTCCGGGATGGCACGTGCCGCACGGCCAGTGGAGCAGGTGCGACCGCAGCAGGGTAACCGGACGGGAAAGAGTTTGTCGCCGTCCGGCGGCATATCGGCGCGTTACTGCACTGGTGCGGTGGCGTTGAGAACCGGGTCGGAGCACTCTGAGTCCAGCTTCTCTGGAGATTCCCGCATGGCCTTCTCGTCGCTTCCGCTCGCCGCTCTGGTGCTGCTCGCCAACGCTGCCGTCCCGCCGCAGACCAGCGGCCAGGCCGCCGCTTCCACCTCCGCGCCACCTGTCGCGATCAACCCGCTCTACACCATACCGCCGGCCTCGCTCACGGCCGAGCAGGTCGCGGCGATGCAGCAGCAATTGCTGGACTGGCCGCAGCTGGGCCGCTACCGCGACGACAATGTGCGGCTGCCGGCGCCAGTGCCTGGCGAGGAACGTGTGGTGTTTTTCGGCGACTCCATCACCGACGCGTGGGGGCGCGCCGAGGGCACGCGCTTTTTCCCCGGCAAGCCGTACGTCAACCGCGGCATCTCGGGGCAGACGACGGCGCAGATGCTGCTGCGTTTCCGGCAGGACGTGATCGCGCTCCGTCCCGCGGCGGTGGTGCTGCTCACCGGCACCAACGACCTTGCGGGCAACACCGGCTTCGCCAGCTTGCCGATGATCGAGGACAACCTGCGCTCCATGACGGAACTGGCGCAGGCCAATCACATCCGGGTCATCCTCGCCTCCGTGCTGCCGGTCAGCGACTATCCCTGGCATCGCGGACTGCAGCCCGCCGGCAAGGTTCGCGTGCTCAACGCATGGCTCCGGGCCTATGCGGCATCGAGTGGCGCCACCTACCTCGACTACTACGACGCGCTGGCGAACGCGCAGGGCGGCATGGATTCCGACCTTGCCAGCGACGGCGTGCACCCGACGCCCGCGGGCTACGCGATCATGGCGCCGCTTGCGCAGCAGGCCATCGAGCGCGCGCTGGCGAAGCGGCGATCGGGCGGACACTAGCCTCGACGGGTCGGGCTCGCTTCCGGAACGGTACGTCGCGGGCTCGCGCCGGACGGCGCGGCGGCGGGCCTCGCCTTCCGCTTCGTACTTCGAAGCCGCCACCGAACCGATTGCTATACTCGTCAGGCTTTTCACCCCGCCCACCCCAGAGCCCAGCCCAGCCACGCCGATGCGACGTTTCTGTCTGACCGAACCGCTGGTGATGCTGGCGACCGTGCTGCAGTGGCTGGTACTGGCGATCTTCACCGGGGCGTTGGTTGGCGCGGGTTGCACGCTGTTCCTGCGCGCGCTGTTCGCCACCGAGGGCCACGCCTATGCGGCGCCGTGGTGGGTGCTGGCGCTGGCCCTGCCGCTGGGCGGCCTCGCCAACGGCCTGCTGCTGCACTACGGCTACCGGCTGCGGCGCAGCACGTTCAGCGACAACGTGATCGTGGCGGTGAACGAGCAGCACGGCAAGCTGCCGTTCCGCACCATGTGGATCAAGCCGGTGTGCGCATTGATCACGTTGGCCTGCGGTGGCTCGGCGGGCAAGGAAGGGCCGTGCTCGCACATCGGCGCCAGCCTGGCGGCGGCGGTGGGGCGCATGCTGCATCTCAACCCGGAGATGCGCAAGCGCCTGCTGGCCTGCGGCGTCAGCGCGGGTTTCTCCAGCGTGTTCGGCACGCCGATCGCGGGCGCGATCTACGGCGTGGAGATGCTGGCGATCGGACGCATCCGCCACGACTTCCTGTTTCCCGCCATCGTGGGCGGCGTCACCTCGTTCGAGGTGTCGCGCTGGCTCGGCGTGCCGTACCCGCATTACGTGATCGACTTCAGCGGCCAGTTCACCGAGCTGCTGTTCCTGAAGACGGTGCTGATCGGCGTGCTGTGCGGCGGCGTGGCATGGCTGTTCGTGGAGCTGCTGGGGCAGGCGAGGAAGCTGTTCGGCGGGCTGAAGCAGCGTTGGGCGCTGTGGCCGCCGCTGGTGCCGATGCTGGGTGGTGTGGTGCTGGCGTTGCTGATCCTGCTGGTGCCGACGGATTATCTCGGCCTCAGCCTGCCACTGATGGAGCGCGCGCTGCACGGCGAGGCCATGCCCTGGCTCGGCTTCGTGTGGAAGGCGCTGCTGGTGGCGATCACGCTGGGCTCGGGCTTCTACGGCGGCATCGTCACGCCGCAGTTCGTGCTTGGCGCAGTGGCTGGCGGCGCCTTCGCCCACCTGTTCGGCCTGACGCCTGCGCTGGGCGCGGCGGTGGGGCTGACGGCGGTGGTGGCCGCGGCCTCCAACGCGCCGATCGCCGCGATCCTGATGGGCGTGGAGCTGTACGGCGCGGACGCCACGCTGTACGTGGCCGGCGCCTGCGTAGCGGCGTATCTCATCATCGGCCACCGCAGCGTCTACCCGGAGCAGCAGATCGCCTTCAGCAAGTCCTCATGGATCTTCGCCCGTGCCGACCTGCCGGTGGGGCAGGAAAAGGTGCGCTTGTCCTACGGCCTGTTGCGCTGGTGGCGCATGCGGCGGCGGTCGCGGAAGTCCGGCAGCGGCGAATGACCCCTCGGGGGTTCGTCGCCGGTCCCCCAGCCACGCCGTGCGTTGGCAGGCCGAATCGGGACGAGGAGGGCGAAAGGCACGGCGGCCGGTGCGATCCGGGACTCGCGTTCCTGCGTGAGCCTGCCGCGATGGCGCGGCAGGCCGTGGGATGCATCGGGCCGGAGCGGCAGGCGCTCCGGTCCTGGTGCTGCCTCGGTACGGTTTACCAGCTGCGTCTGGCGGTGCCTTCGAACACGTTGTTGGCCGGGTTGGTCTGGATCATGCAGATTGCGTTGCCGAGCGACTCGACGTAGATGGCGAATGGGCGAAGGCCCAGGGCGACCGCCAACGTGGGATGCTCGGGGCGATGCGTCGAGGGAGCGGCCTCGCCATGGCGGAGCAGGTGGAATCGAAGTAAGCCGGAAGCGGGTGCCGGTTCCGCTGGCCAAGGCCAATGCGTGGACGCGCGGGAAGTACAACGACTGGGGCCTGGCCAACGTGCACGACGAGGCCTTCGACGACTGATGCTGCATCGAGCCCCTCTCCCTGTGGGAGAGGGGTTGGGGTGAGGGTTCGGTCGCAGCGAGAAGTCTGGCCAGCCCCGCACCCTCATCCGGCGCTGCGCGCCACCTTCTCCCGGAGGGAGAAGGGCTGCTGCATCGAGCCCCTCTCC